>NZ_PSXZ01000044.1:0-838 GCF_002931375.1 Pseudoclavibacter sp. RFBJ3
GGGTGAGGAGTGTCGTGATGGGGATGCTGAGCTGGACGGTGGCTTGAATGCCTTTCGCGGCGCTCGAGACGGTGGGGTCGCTCGTGAGGAGCAGGTCCGCGATGACGTCGGACATGACCTGGTCGAGGGTGCGCTCATCCGGTGCAACCGCGTCTGCCAGCTCGCCCGTCTGGCCGGTCTCGCCGGCCGTGCTGCCCTTGGGGGTGTTGGTGGCTGGTTTGGGGCGGGCTTTGATGATGGCCTCGCTCTGCTTGCGTGCTCGGTCACGGATGGCGTGCGCGACGAACGAGTCCATGAGTACCCGCAGCACGCTCATGCCGTCGCCGAGGTCCTCGACCGTGACGCGGCGGTGCTTTTTCGCGCGTTCGTGGCGTTGGTCGATGGACTCCCCGGTCAGCTCTTCCGCGACGCGCTCGGCCGCGTGCTGCAGCGCTGCCGGCGGGAGCGGCTCCCGGCGCACGCGCTCCAGCATGACCTGGACGAACTCTCCCCGCCGGAGTGTCTGCTCGGCCGGGTCGTCGTGGTTGATCTTCAAGCCGACCTCGACGAGCTTGTGCACCTGCGCGGGCGTCGCAGCATTGCTCTCGAGCGCAACCGCGAGCGCCGGGAACTCGCGCAGCGTCACCGACGCCGACGCGAGGTGTCCCTGGGCGGTGCCGGCGGCGAGCTTCACGAGCAGAGCGACCTCGTTCGCGATCGATCGCACATGCATGGCCGACTCCGCGCACCCCTCAGCGACATCGAGGGCGTGCCCGAAGTCGTACGCGGCCGCGTGGGCTCGCAGCTGCAGGGCGGCGCCGGCCGCGAGCATCGCCGCGGCTGCTTCCTCCATCGCGAG